>NZ_JAJSRC010000060.1:0-7872 GCF_021283245.1 Pseudomonas sp. NMI760_13
GCGCAGCCCGTTCCAGATAGACCGTGTTCCACAACACGACGGCAGCCGTTACCAGATTGAGGCCGCTAGCCCGGTAGCGCTGCTGCTCGAAACTGCGGTCGCGGATTTCACCCAGGCGGTTGAAAAACACTGCCCTGGCCAGCGCATTGCGCGCCTCGCCCTTGTTCAGGCCGGCATGCACGCGGCGGCGCAGTTCCACGCTTTGCAGCCAGTCCAGGATGAACAGCGTGCGCTCGATGCGGCCCAGCTCGCGGAGCGCCACGGCCAGGCCGTTCTGGCGTGGGTAGCTGCCGAGCTTTCGGAGCATCAGGGAGGCCGTCACCGTGCCCTGCTTGATCGAGGTGGCCAGCCGCAGGATTTCGTCCCAATGGGCGCGGACGTGCTTGATGTTGAGCGTGCCGCCGATCATGGGTTTCAGCGCGTCATAGGCGGCGTCGCCCTTCGGGATGTAGAGCTTGGTGTCGCCCAGGTCGCGGATGCGCGGCGCGAAGCGGAAGCCCAGGAGGTGCATCAGGGCGAAGACGTGATCGGTGAAGCCCGCCGTGTCGGTGTAATGCTCCTCGATCCGCAAGTCGGACTCGTGGTACAGCAGGCCGTCGAGCACGTAGGTCGAATCGCGCACGCCGACGTTCACGACCTTGGTGTGAAATGGCGCGTACTGGTCAGAAATGTGGGTGTAGAACGTCCGCCCTGGGCTGCTCCCGTATTTCGGGTTGATGTGGCCGGTGCTCTCGGCCTTGCTGCCGGTGCGGAAGTTCTGGCCGTCCGACGATGAGGTGGTGCCGTCGCCCCAGTGCTCGGCGAAGGGATGGCGGAACTGTGCGTTGACCAGATCGGCCAGCGCCGCCCCGTAGGTTTCGTCGCGGATGTGCCAGGCTTGCAGCCAAGCCAGCTTGGCGTAGGTCGTGCCGGGGCAAGACTCCGCCATCTTGGTCAGGCCCAGGTTGATCGCGTCGGCGAGGATCGTGGTCAGCAACAGGTTCTTGTCTTTGGCCGGGTCGCCCGATTTCAGATGCGCGAAATGCCGAGTGAAGCCCGTCCATTCGTCCACCTCCAGCAGCAGTTCGGTGATCTTGACGTGCGGCAGGATCATTGCCGTCTGGTCGATCAGCGCTTGGGCGGTGTCGGGTACCGCCGCGTCGAGCGGCGTGATCTTCAAGCCTGACTCGGTGATGATGGCGTCCGGCAGCTCGTTGGCCGTCGCCATACGGTTGACGGTGGCAAGCTGTGTTTCCAGCAGCGTCAGCCGGTCGTTCAGGTACCGGTTGCAGTCGGTGGCCACGGCCAGCGGCAATTCGCTGGCCTGCTTGAGGCTGGCGAATTTCGCGGGCGGCACCAGGTAGTCCTCGAAGTCCTTGAACTGGCGCGACCCCTGCACCCAGATGTCGCCGGAACGCAACGCGTTCTTCATCTCCGACAGCGCGCATAGTTCGTAGTAGCGCCGGTCGATGCCGGTGTCGGTCATGACCAGCTTCTGCCAGCGCGGCTTGATGAACTCGGTCGGCGCGTCGGCGGGCACCTTGCGGGCGTTGTCGCTGTTCATGCCGCGCAGCACCTCGATGGCGTCGAGCACGTCCTTCGCGGCGGGAGCGGCCCGCAGCTTGAGCACGGCAAGGAATTCCGGCGCGTAGCGGCGCAGCGTGGCGTAGCTTTCGCCGATGCGGTGCAGGAAATCGAAGTCCTCGGGCTGCGCAAGCTTCTGCGCTTCGGTGACGCTCTCGGCGAAGGCATCCCAGGACATGACGGCCTCGATGGCGGCGAACGGATCGCGGCCCGCCTGCTTGGCCTCGATCAGCGCCTGGCCGATGCGGCCGAACAACCGCACCTTGGCGTTGATCGCCTTGCCGGACGCCTGGAATTGCTGCTGATGCTTGTTCTTGGCGGCGTTGAACAGCTTGCCCAGGATGCGGTCGTGCAGGTCGATGATTTCGTCGGTGACGGTGGCCATGCCCTCGATGGCAAGCGCCACCAGGGTGGCATAGCGTCGCTGCGCCTCGAACTTGGCCAGGTCGGCGGGCGTCATCTGGCCACCCTCACGGGCGATCTTGAGCAGGCGGTTCTGGTGCACCGACCGCTCGATGCCAGAAGGCAGGTCGAGCGCCTGCCACGCTTTGAGGCGTTCGATGTGTTCCAGCATGTGCCGCGAATTCGGTTTGACGGGCGATTGGCGCAGCCAGGCCAGCCAGGTCGTTTTGCCGTTGTCCCGACGCTTGAGCAGATCGTCGAGGCGGCGGCGATGCGCGTCCGACAGCGGTTCGGCCAAGGCATCGTAGATGCGCCGGTTGGCGCGGGTGATTGCTTCGGCGCTCGCCCGCTCGACGGCGTTGAGGGCAGGCAGAATGACCGACTGCTGCCGCAGGTGCTCGATCAAGGTGCTGGCCAGCACGATGCCCTTGTCGGTCTGCAAGGCCATCTCGGTCAGCAACTGGACGGCCTGCCGGTAGTGGCCCATGGTAAAGGGCTGGAAGCCGAACACCGTTTGCAGTTCGACCAGGTGCTCGCGCCGGGTCTGCTCCCGCTGCCCGTATTCGTCCCAGCTTTCGACGCTGACCTTGAGCTGGTCGGCGACCAGTTTCAACAAGGGCGGAAACGGCGGCTCATCGACGCCCAGGATGACACCAGGAAAGCGCAGGTAACAGAGCTGCACGGCGAAGCCCAGCCGGTTGGCCGGGCCGCGCCGCTGCCGGATGATGGAGAGGTCGGTTTCGCTGAACGTGTAGTGACGGATCAACTCATCCTTGGTGTCCGGCAACGCCAGCAGGCTTTCGCGCTCGGCGGCGGACAGGATTGAACGACGTGGCATATTTACTGATCCGTTCTCAAGTATTGATACAGGGTTTCGCGACTGATTCCGAATTCACGAGCCAGCTTGGTCTTTTGCTCGCCAGCCTCGACACGTTGGCGCAGTTCGGCAATACGCTCAGACGACAGGGATTTCTTCCTGCCACGGTAGGCCCCGCGCTGCTTGGCGAGCGCGATGCCCTCGCGCTGCCGCTCGCGGATCAAGGCGCGTTCGAACTCGGCGAACGCGCCCATTACCGACAGCATCAGGTTCGCCATCGGCGAGTCCTCGCCGGTGAAGGTCAAATGCTCCTTAAGGAACTCGATGCGTACGCCGCGCTGGGTGAGGCCCTGCACCAGGCGGCGCAGGTCGTCGAGGTTGCGCGCCAGACGATCCATGCTGTGCACCACGACCGTGTCGCCTTCGCGCACGAAGGCGAGCAGCCGTTCCAGTTCGGGCCGCCGTGTGTCCTTGCCCGACGCCTTGTCGGTGAACACTTTATCCACCTGGATCTGTTCGAGCTGCCGTTCTGGGTTCTGGTCGAAGCTGCTGACGCGGACGTAACCGATGCGCTGACCGTGCAAGGTATCCTCCTGAGGGAAATGTGTCAGGAAGAAATCTATGACCCTTGACGGCGTATGTCAATCAATTCGGAAGGCAACTCTATTCTGACGATTTAGCGCCGGATGGTCTGACGCCAAGTTAGGGTATACCCCATTCGGACACCGACTACACAACCTAAGGGCTTGCAGGCTGTCAGCAGGGCTTATCGTACGATTTTTTCCGTTTTCTCTATGCCCCCCTACGATACAAACGGCAAGCGGAGCGCGCAGGCCGAAGGCCGGAGGCGTGAGGATGGAAGCCCGAAGGGCCAAGACCCGGCGTGCTTTTGGCCGGGGCTTGGTTCACGACAGCCGCCCCCCGAAGGGGGCACGCACAAGAGGGAGAATCAAACGTCTTTCGGAGCCTGGCCAACTCGGGCGTCATGCCAACCTGGCCACTTTAGGAGGTTGTTCGGGCCGTTGCTGGCCAGCCATTTCTCAAGGTACGCCAGCTGCGAGGGATTCAACTCGGTGAGTTTGGGCAGGGTTTGAGTCGCTTCAACCTCGGCCTGCAGATCCAGCACAAAATCAGGCCCCAACTCGTCCAGCTTGGTCAGCACACCGTCAACGGCTTCCAGCAACTGGCGAGGATCACCGCCTCGATCAGCGTATTCGCCCAGCAGCTCCGACCATTCGTCCTGCTGTGCATCCCATTCCTCTGCTTCCTCGGCCTGCTGATTCATCTGGTCCGGGTCTATAGCTTTCATACCATGCGCCCGCTCCAGCCAGTGATCAGCCAGCATGCGTTCGTCGCTGCCGTTGCTGCCGAAGCGGTCAGCCCGGGGCCTGTTGCCAAAGTTCTGGATGCCGGCCAGGTCGCCAATAAAGCTTTCGAGCAGTTCCGCAGGTTTCATCTGATGCCGGCGTGCTTCCCATTCGAATTCAGGCGGAATGCGTACGGAAACAACTTCTGTTTCATCCGGCACGAACTCGCCTTTGGCACCAGGCACAAGCCCTGCCGGTGCGAGAAAGCCGGTAGGTCGACTGTCGCACCGCCAACCGCATGTCAAATGAGCGCGGTGGTGCGGCCACTTCCCATGGTTAAGCGGCACCATCTGAAATTCATCGTTCGTGGTGTCCAGCTCGTACACGCGGCGCAGGCTTTGATCCTGGTAGGCCCGGAAAATCATGGTGCCATTCCCTGCTGCCGACGACGCAAAATGCGCTGGCAGTACATAGCCCACTTTGCCTACGTCACTCTCATTCACGTAATGAGCGGCGCGCAACGTGTGCTGCTTTCCCTGGTACTCGATAACCAGGTCAGCCGTTTTCCCGTCCTCATTGATCTGGTTAGCAACCAGGGTGACGTTATGAATGGAAACTGAGTGAATCCGGTCAGCCTGGAAAATGAGTTCATCAGACGACATTTCGTCTCTCCTTGTGATTCTTCACTTCGATTTTTGGGCGGCAGGCTGGGGGAATGGCTTGGCCATTTCCCGCACCTGTTCGGCCAACTCGGGGGGCAGCCACACCAGGACGGGGACCAGCTCGCCGGCGCCCTGCTCTTCCAGGATTTTCCGCACACGCTTTACCGCTGCGTGCGCGGTCTGCTTGGTCATCCCCCTGGCCTCGGCTACGTCGGTGATGCGCTGGCCATCGACCAGAACGGCCTTGGCCACCTCGACGGTCGAGATGGCCAGGCGCTTGGAAGCAAACAGGGGCGCAACCTTCTTCCATTCTTCTTTGGTGTACATCGGCTGCATTCATCAGCTCCTAGTGTCGGTAGTCAATCAGCCGCGGCCCCCTGCTGGTGAATCCGCTGCCAGATCTCGCAATGCGTGATGGTCGGCAGCGCTAGGAACGTCCAGTAACGACCGCTTGAACGGGCGTACACGCGCACCAGGTCGCCAACCTCGGGGGCTTGCAGTATGAACGAATCGCCGGCCTCGCCGGCGTTGTAGTCGAGCACCTGAGCGCGGCTAAGCGCGAAGTCATACCGGGTTTCGGTGATGCGCGCCGGCTGGGTGCCGTGGGCGGCTTCCTGCGCTTGCAGAAAGCCTACTTCATCGCCCAGCACAGCGCCGGGGTGCCTTACCTGGATCTCTGGCAGCATCAGCCAGGTTGCGCGAGCGGCCCAAGCATTGGGGCCGATCTGGCGGGCATAGTCGATGATTGCGGTTTGGCCGGGTACATAGAAAACTTTTTGCATGGCTGCGATCTCCCTGCATGGTGCAGACCGGGCGCGCTGGGCGCCCGGCCTGGGGCTGTTAGGCGGCTTGGCGCAGGTGCTGGGCCAGTACCCACAGGGCGCGATTCAATTTCACGTCCTGGTCAATGCCGGAAACGGCACGGGTGCTGGTGCGGCGCCCTTGTTTGTTGCGGCCTCGCAGCCCTCCCTTGATGGTGTTTTCCTGTACGCGGTTGAAGGTCGACCAGAGGTCATTGGTGGCGTCTTCGCGGCGGCGTGGTGCCAGAAGCTGGCTAGCGGTCACCGGAGCCGGGCCGTCTGCCGGGTCGTAACGGTAGGCAAGTGCAGCCTCGGCAAAGGCGTGCTGCAGGTCGCCGCCCACTTGGATGCTTTTCATGGTTTCGCGCTGTTCTTCGATCAGCTGGAAGTGATTCAGGACTTCATAGGCGCCCTCGATCACCTCCCCGATGACATCCTGACGCCCACTGTGACGCACTTTTTGATCAAGCGCGGCATCGCCCAGCACCAGGCCATTGGCGCACACGAAACGGAAGCAACCGCCCATCATCTGGTAGCTGCTGGTGCCGTCGTGGCTGTTCAGCAGGATGATTTCGTTGGCTTCCTTGGCCACGATGGTATCGGCGTGGCGCAGGCGGATCATGTGCTTGGTGTGGTCGCGTTTGTCGGTGTTGCGCACGCGGGTTTGGCAGGCCATGAACGGCATGAACCCTTCGCTGCGCAGTGCTTCCAGTACGTCGACGGTGGGAATGTAGCGGTAACGATCGGAGCGGCTTTCGTGAGCTTCCTCGGCAAAGATCGAGGGCGCTACGCGGGCGATATCGTCATTGGTCAGTGGGCTGTCGCTGCGGACCATGCAAGGGTTACGGAAATTGCTGGATAGACGCATTTTTGAATCTCCTTCGCGATTTGCCTGGAGCGGTTGCCGCCGCTGGTTCCAGGCTGTCGAGGCGGAATTGCTTCGACAGGGTTAGTATCGCAAAGGCTCGAACCTAAGTCAACTATTGGTCAAGTCTAATTTGACCGTTTGTCGCGCAGAAAAAAGCCCGACATTGCGCCGGGCCTGGTCTTGCGGGTGTTTACTGAAGCTGCCAGCTGAAACGGTACGGGTCCATGAACGGAATGTCGTCGTCAAAGCTGTCAAAGTCGGCTGCTGGCTGTGGTGCAGGTTGCGGCGCTTGCTGCTGAGCTGGCGGGCGCTGCTGTGGGCGCTGCTGCCGTGGCGCCTGCTGGCGGGGTGCTTGGTCGCCGCCGCCCTGGTTGTACGGATCGCCGCCCTGCTGCTGGTTCTGCGGGCGACCGCCTAGTAACTGCATGGTGCCGTTAATGTCGACAATGATTTCGGTGGTGTAACGCTTGATGCCGTCCTTCTCCCACTCGCGGGTTTGCAACTTGCCTTCGATGTAGCATTGGGAACCTTTGCGCAGGTACTCGCCGGCGATCTCGGCCACCTTGCCGAACAGCGAGACGCGGTGCCACTCGGTACGCTCGACCTTCTGCCCGGTTTGCTTGTCGGTCCACTGCTCGCTGGTGGCCAAGCTGAGGTTAGTTACCGCGTTGCCGTTTGGCAGGTAACGGACTTCGGGGTCCTGTCCGCAAGTCCCAACCAGGATCACTTTATTTACGCCACGGGCCATGATGAATCTCCTTTTCCGTCTGGATTAGTCGTTTTCGAAGCAACCGCAAGGGCAGGTCATGCTGTCCAGGCCGTGCCAGCAAAGGCCGTTGTCGGCGTCTTCCTGGCGTTGTGCTTCGTTTTCACTGGCAGACATATAGCCGTAAGCCTCGCGGGCATACGCAAAGATTTCTGCCACTCCCTCGGCCTGGTCATCGGCGCCGAACTCTGCGTCCATGCTCGCACAGAAGGCGTTATGCACCATCGTGTCATAGGTAGGGAAGCGTTCGCATGCTGCGCCGTACAGGTCATCAACCTTGCGCTCCATCGCCTCGCTATTCGACGCGACCGGCGCCCAAATCTTTTTGGCGAAGTTCAGAAAGTCGCCGGTAGTGAGCCAATTGTGGGCGCTGACTGCGGGGGCCTGAGCGGTGATATTCATGTGTGAAACTCCTTCGCGACTACCCTGGAGCGGTTGCCGCCGCTGGATTCCAGGCTATCGAAGCGGGATTGCTTCGACAGGTTTAGTATCGCAAAGGGCCTAACCAAAGTCAACTATTGGTCAAATCTAAATTGACCGCTTGTCGCACATTCTCGCGTGCGAGAAATCATGCTTTTTTCTGCGCCGTACGCTTGACGGCTCTACCGAGCTGCTTTAATGCCGAGCGTTTGGGCGCGGGAAACAAACGCTTTTCAAAGCAGCAGCCGCGAAGCGGATGCCGCCCTG
>NZ_JAJSRC010000061.1:0-4837 GCF_021283245.1 Pseudomonas sp. NMI760_13
AGGTCCTTGCCGGCGAACAGCGTGCCCTTGCGGTTGAGCAGGTCGGCGAGCAGATCGAGGGTCAGGGCGCCCTGGGCGGCGAGGTTGCCGTCGTTGTTGTTCAGGCTCGCGGCGTTCAGGCCCAGGTCCTGGCGGGTGGCCACACGACCGCCGTGGTTGTCGAGGGAACCTGCGCTGATGACCAGTTTTTCACCGGCATCGATCAGGCCGCCTTCATGGTTATCCAGTGCCCCCGTGATGGTCAGCTGCTGGCCGCTGCCGCTGGACAGGATGCCCTTGGCGCTGTTGTCCAGGCTGTCGGCCTTGACGTCCAGCCGCTGCTGGGCGACCAGCGCGCCGCCGTCACTGTTGCGCAGGGCGCCGGCCACGGTCGCCTGCACGGTGCCGGAACGGCTCGACAGGGTGCCTTGCTGGCGGTTGTCCAGGCTCTGGCCGGTGACAGTCAGCCCCTGCCAGCCCGAAACCAGGCCGTTGCGGTTGTCGATGGCGCCGCTGGTGATGGCCAGGGTCTGTTCGCTGATCAGCTTGCCGTCACGGTTGTCCAGTTCGCTGAGGTCCAGGCGCAGGGCCTGGGCAGTGGAGATCTCGCCGCCCTGGTTGGTGAGCTTGGCCAGGTTGACGAGGGTCAGTGGGCCGGCGGTGGTGATCAGGCCGGCGCCGTTGTCCAGGTCGGCGCCGAGCAGGTCCAGTGCAAGGCTGCTGCCGAGCAGTTTGCCACCGTGGTTGTCCACGCCTTTGCTGGTGAGTGTGAGTGCGTCCTTGGCTTCGATGCGGCCGCCGTCGCGGTTGTTCAGCGAGCCATCTACGGTGACCTGCAAGCCACTCTGGCTGCTCAGGGTACCGCCGCTGTTGTCCAGCACACCGGCATAAACCTCCAGCGACTGGCCACCGATCAGGCCTTTGAGGTTGTCCAGGCGCTGGCTGACCCGCAGCAGCAGGCCCTGGTCACTGAGCAAACGGCCATTGCCGTTGTCCAGTTGCTCGGCGGCGACGGTGAACGCTTGCGCGCTGGAAATCTCGCCGCCCTGGTTGGCCGCGGTCTTGAGGTTGTTCAGCAGCAGCGACGGGGCGTTGATCAGGCCTCCGCGGTTGTCCAGGTGGCCATGGCCCAGGTCGAGCTTCACCGAAGTGTCGCTGAACAGCTTGCCGCCCTGCTGGTCGAGGCCAGTGACCGTCGCGTTGAGTGCTTCACGGCTGCCGACTCGGCCGCCGTCACGGTTGTCCAGCTGACCGGCATGCAGATCGAGGGTGCGGTTGCTGCTGATACTGCCCTGGCGGCTGTTGTCCAGGTGGCCGGTGCTGATGGCCAGCGCGCCCTTGCTGGCAATAACGCCCTTGTCGGTGTTGTTCAGGCTGGCGCTGGCCAGGGTGATATCGCTGTCGCTCAGCAACTCGCCCCCCTTGTTGAGCAGCGCGCCTGTCGTGGTCAGCTTCAGGCTGCCGGCACTGTCCAGTTTGCCGGTGCTGTTGTCCAGACTTAGCGCGGCCATCAGCAACTGGCCCTCGGCACTGATCAGGCCGAGGCGGTTGAGCGCCGCGCCGGTCAACGTCAGGGTCATGTCCCGCTGGCTGGTCAGGCGGCCACCGTCGTTGTCCAGGGTCAGGCCGGTCAGGGTCAGGCCGGTCTGGGCCTCGATACGTGCCTTGTTGCGATTGAGCAGTGCCTGCAGTGCGAGGGTCATGCCCGTGCCGGCCACCAGCAGGCCGCCGTCGCTGTTGTCCAGCGAGGTGCCGGTGACCGCGACAGCGGCCTTGCCGGTGATCTCGCCGCCACGGTTGTCGATCCGGTCGACTTCCAGGGTCAGCGCACCGTTGCTGCCGAGCAGCCCTGACTCACGGTTGTCCAGTGCGTCGCCCTTGATCCGCAACTGCTCCAGACTGATCAGCGAACCCGCAGTGTTGAGCAATGTGCCAGCCTGGATCTCACCACGGCCTTTGCCGGAGACCTTGCCCTGGCGGTTGTCCAAAGTGCCGGCGTCGATGTTCAGGGCGGTGTCGCCCACAAGAATGCCTTGGCGGTTATCCGCGCGGGTGGCGCGCAGGTCCAGGCCCTTGGCCGAGACCAGGCCCTTGGTATTCTCCAGTACCTGGGCGATACGGACCGTCAGATCCTGGTCGCTGATCAGCTTGCCCTGGCGGTTGTCCAGGGTATCGGCGGCCAGGGTGAAGCCTTGCGGGCTGACGATCTCGCCCCGCTGGTTGTCGACGCTGCCGAGGTTGTTCAGCACCAGCAGCGGAGCCTTGATCAGGCCATGGTTGACCAATGCGCCCTGGCCCAGGTCGAGGGTGATCGAAGTCTTGCTCAGCAGGCGCCCGGCCTGCTGGTCGAAGCCGGTGGCGGTCAAGCTCATTGCGCCATCGCTGTCGATGCGGCTATCGCTGCCTGCATTGTTGACCTGGCCGGCCTTGATGGTCAGGCGGTCGTTGCCAACCACGTGCCCGCTGTCGCGGTTGTCCAGCGTGCCGGTGGCGATATCCATGGCCCCCTGGGCGCCGATCTCGCCGGCATGGTTGTACAGGCTGGCGCTGCGCAGGTCGAGGGTGCCGTCGGCGGTGATCGACCCGCGCTGGTTGTCTACCTTGCCAGTGGTGGCCAGGGTGAGCTTGCCGGCGGCGCTCAGCTCGGCGTCGCTGTTGTCGAGGCTGGCGGCGCCGATATCGAGGTCTCCCTCGCTGGTCAGCAGCCCCTTGCCGTTGTCGAGCGCCTGGCCCAGGCGCAGGCGTGCACCCTGCTCGCCGGAAACACGCCCGTCGCGGTTGTCCAGGGTCTGGCCGTCGAGGGTCAGCTGGCCCTTGCCGCGCAGCAGGCCCTGGGCCTGGTTGATGACCTCGGCCACCGTCAGCGTCAGGTCGGTGTTGGCCAGGACCTGGCCGCCGGTGTTGTCCAGGCGCTGCCCGGTCAGGCTCAGCGCCTTGGCCGCAGACAGTTCACCACCACGGTTGTCGACGCTGCCCACGGTCAGGCGCATGCCCTGCCCGGCGCCCAGCACGGCGCCCTGGCGGTTGACCAGCGAATCGCCCTTGAGGGTCAGCTTGCCGTCGGCGGACAGCTTGCCGCCGAGCTGTTCCAGGCGTGTGACCTGCCCATCAAGATCGCCGCCGCTGGTCAGGCTGCCGCCGCTGTTGTCCAGGTGCGCAGCGACCAGGTCCAGGTTGCCCTTCGCACCGAAGATGCCGAGCTGGTTGAGCAGTTCGGTGCCATTGAAGCGCACCCCGGCCTGGCCGCTGACCAGGCCCTGGTCGCGGTTGTCGAGCTGGTCGATGGTCAGCGTCATCGCGCCATCACCCTCGATCTTGCCGCCGCGGTTGTCCCAATGCTGGCCATGCAGGGTCAGCAGGTCCTTGCCCTGCAACCGGCCACCACGGTTGTCCAACTGCCCCGCGTCGATATCCGTGGCACCCTGGCCATTCACCAGGCCCTTGGCCTGGTTGTCCAGCAGGCCGCTGACCTTGGCGGTCAGCGTGCCATCGCTGAGCAGCTTGCCCTGCTCGCGGTTGTCGAGGCTGGCGGCGTTCAGCGTCAGTGCCTTGCCGGCAGCCAGCACACCTTGGCGATTGTCCAGCGCCTGGGCGACCACCAGTTCCAGCGCCCCACCCGTGACCGTACCCTCACGGTTGTCGAGGTTGCCCGCCTTTACCTGGCCGTGGCCGGTGCTGGAGATCTCGCCGTGCTGGTTGTCGATGGCTGCGCGGGTGGTCAACACCAGGCCGGACTTGCTGGTGACCACGCCGCCCTGGTTGTGCAACGCCAGGGCCTGGATATCCAGGCCGTCGGCCGAGACCAGGCCATCCAGGTTGTCGAGCAACTGGTCGAGGCGCACGGTCAGGGCCTGCTCGCTGTAGAACTTGCCACCGGTGTTGTCGAGGCTGCGACCCGTCAGGGTGAAGGCCCCCTTGCTGGAGATCTCGCCACGCTGGTTGTCGATATCGGCCATCTGCCGCAGACGCAGCTGGTTGGCGACGATCTCGCCGTCGCGGTTGTCCAGCCGGCCTTGGTTCAGGTCGAGGGTCAGCTCGGTGACGCTGCTCAGATGGCCGCCTTGCTGGTCGAGCCGCCCGACATTGACGCTGACCGCCTGGTTGCCGCTGATATGGCCACCCTGGCCGTTGTTCAGGGCCTGGGCGGTCAGATCGAGGGCGGTCTGGCTGGCGATCCGGCCGGTCCGGTTGTCGACCAGGCCCTGGCTGGTGACGGTAATGCCCCGGTTGGCCAGGACCTTGCCATTGCGGTTGTCCAGGCTACCGAGGTTCAGGGCCAGGGCATCGAGGCTGGACAGCTCGCCAGCCTGGTTGTCGAGATGCGCCCAGGTGGCATTCAGTGCCCCTTGGCTGATGATCTGGCCACGATCGCTGTTGAGCAGTTGCCCGCCGGTGAGGGTCATGCGCCCGTCACCGACAACCTTGCCCTGCTGGCGGTTGTCCAGCGTTGCGGCGTTGATGTCGACATGGCGCCCGGCGCTGAGGCTGCCGCCCTGGTTATCCAGGCGACCGCCCGTGGTCAGCGTCAGGTCACCGCTGGCGATCAGGCGCTGGTTGCGGTTGTCCACGGCTCCGGCGTTGATCTTCAGGTCGGCATCGGCCGCGCGGCTGCCATCGGCCTGGATGCCGGCCTGGATGCCAGCGAGGTTGTTCAGTTGACCAGCTGCGTCCAGTTGCACCGAACCTGCCGCGGTCAGCCCCTGACGGTTGACCAGGTCACCGCGGCTTTCCACCTGCAGTTGCTTGCCGGCATGCACCGGCCCCTGGGTTTCGATACCGGTCGCCCGGATGCGCACATCGCCCCCGGCGCTGGCCTGGGCCATGCTCAGCTGGCCATTGGCATCGAGCTGGATATCGC
>NZ_JAJSRC010000062.1:0-4572 GCF_021283245.1 Pseudomonas sp. NMI760_13
AAGGGGCAAGGTTTCAACGAGCTGCGCTTCGAGGATGAACTGGGGCAGGAAGAGGTGTTCATCCATGCGCAGCGGGACCTCAACGCCAAGATCAATCACGATGAAAGCCACACCGTGGGCAACGATCGCACCCTCTCCACCGGCCGTGACAGCAGCACCTGCATTGCCCGCGACGCGACACTCAGCACCGGTCGCGACCGCCGCGACCATGTGCGCCAGGACTGCTTCACCCACATCGACCGCAACCTGGTGCACAACATCGGCAACGCCTGCAGCGAGACGATCGGCAGCGACCACCACCTGAGCATCGGGCGTGACCAGACGCTGATCATCGAGGGCACCCAGACCCTCGAGGCCCGCACGGCCCAGCGCCTGCTGACACCGTCGTACATGCTGCAGGGCACCGAGCGAATCCATATCCGCGGCCCCGCCGGCAAGATCATCCTGGACGCCGACGGCATCACCCTCGAAGCCCCCAACATCCGCTTCAAGGGCAACGTCACCTACCATCCCCCGGTCCAGGCCCAGGTCGAGGCCATCGAAGCGGCAATCCGCGGAGGGACGCCGCTGATCGAGGAATGCCCATTTGCCGGGGAGGACGACGCATGAGCCTGCATCGGCAACTGAGCGAGGCCGGTGCGCCAGTCAGCGCCGACCAGCCTCTGTACCTGCTGGCAGAGGCCTGCGCCGTGCCTGGCCTGCCGGGGCGGCTGGAGTTCCATGGCGCGCATTACCAATACCTGTGGCACCTGCACCTGCGCCCAGGCCTGGAAAACCATGCGCCACTGCTCCTGCAGCTGTCACCCGGCACTGACCTCGATACCTGGCTCGCAAGCCGACAGGCGACGTTCGCCTGCTCCGTGGTCCAGAGCACCCTGCCGCTCGCGGAACTGGCATCGCACTTGCGGCGTTTCGGCAAAGTGCAACAGGGTAGACAGCGTTATTTCCTGCGCCTTGGCGATCCCGCTTCGCTGCACCTGTATGTGGCCTCATTGGCGCAACAACCGCAGGCCCTGGCAGACCTGTTCGCCCATGGCCGCATACGCCAGCTGTATTTCCATATCCCCCAGACCGGCCTGGCACAAGGCGTTCAACCCTTGTTCGAACAAACCGCGCAAGACTGCGAACAGGACGGCTGCCTGGCCTGGCTGACACCGTCCGGGGAGGTCGCCCGGTGAAACTGCCCACCCTCGACCTCGGCGCCCTGACCACGGCCTCCCGGCAAAACGCCAATCGCCAGCTTGTCCGTTACCTGAAAGAGCACTTCGATGCGCTGGCGCATCTACCCATCACCCAGGAGCGTCTTCCCCACCTGATCGACCAGGCGGGCAGCATCACCTGGAGCAATGACTCCCCCGACGCCACGGAGTACGCCACGCAGACCTTGATCCACGTGCTCCTGGGGCTCGCCTGGTGGAACGACCCCAGCTGCCAGCCACTGTGCTCGCTGCTTGAGGTTGATGGGCTGCACCATGACCAACGGCTGCACCTGCTGACCGCGCAGGCGATTGCCCAGGGCAAGCGCCAGCAGGCTGTGCTGCCCGGCATGCTTGCCGTCCTCCTCGACCTGCTGGGCTGGCATGACGACACCTGGGAGATGGATCGGCTCTGGGACACGCTGGCCCGGCTCATGACCCGCCGAGGCCTGGCGCTGGAGACGCACGAGAAGATCTACCGCACCTACGAAACGGATGCCTGTGAGCGCTATGGCCTGCCGCCCCTGGTCCATCGCGAGCTCAATGGCCAGGAAGTGCTCGCCTACCGTCATTACGGCTGGCGCATCCCGAAGCTCTCCGATGCGTTGACAAAACAGCCCGCTCTGCAACGTAACCAAATAGTGCAGCACATCCTGCTGGCAATCGTGTTCGGCCGCGCCTTCTTCCTCAGCGCAGCGTTCACCGAGTGGATGGTGGCACTGGACCAGCAAGCATCCTCCAGGGAAAGACGCGCCACGCTGGCCGGGCTACTGACGACTTATCAACGCACGCTGGTGGAGGTCGTGCCCCATGCCTGAAACAGCTATTTCATCCCAGGACAAGATCTACCAGGACGTCCTCGACGGCAACCTGCCCAAACCCGTCGAGCTGTGCATTCCCTGCACCCTCCCCGGCGCGATGTTCTCCCTCGAGGGCGACGAGGGCTGCGACTTCCTGCTGGGCATTCCACGCCAGGGCGTCGGCCCCGCCTGGTTTCGCGACAACCCATGGATCCGCGACACGGCCCGCAACCATCGCGACACCTTTCTGCAGCAGGTCCTTGAGCAGGCCGGCAGCACCTACGGCGACGCCTGGCTCGCCGAGTTCCATGCCTTCGCCGCTCGCGAAAAACTGCAGCTGGTCTGCGTCGACGAACAGATGCGCCTGGACGACCTGGCGCCGCCCGTGCTCGACCACATGGGCGTGCGCACCCACCAGGGCATGGGCTTCGAACTGCACAGCAATTTCTTCTTCGCCGACCACAGCATCTACTTCGCCACCTTCACCCACGCCCGCTGGTCCGAAGCACCTCGCGAGGAGTACCTGGACGACCAGGGCGAACGGCACATCAGCCCGCCCTACACCTGGCATTCGCCCAGCGGCCTCTACTCCGTCGACCAGGCCTGCACGCAACTGGCCGCCCACTTCGCCAAGGCCAAGGCCAGGTCGCGCACCTGGGAGGGCGTCAAGGGCGCCGCCGAACTCGCTCTCGGCCTGCTGGCCACGGTACCGGTGGTGCGTGGCATCCGCGGCGGCGTCAGCGCCGGGCGCTACGCCTTCCTCGCCCTGGAGGGCGCCTTGGCCGCCGACGCCATGGTCGACGGCAGCAGCCGGATGATCACCGGCGAAGGCCTGAGCATCGGCGAAGCGTTCTTCACCGAGCTGGCCAGCCTGGCCAACCCCACCACCGCCGAGGCCCGTGGCAAGCAGGTGTTCATGGCCATCAACCTGGCCCTGCTGCTGCCCAACGCCCTGGGTGGCGCGCGCTGGTTGATGCACAAGCTGCGGCCCGGCAGCGTCACCACGGTGCGCCTGGACAACGCCGCACTGACCGAGGAACAGGTACGCCGCCTGGGCCGGCGTGAGGCCGGCGAGGTCAGCGTGCTCGAGACCCGCATCGACCGCCCGGCCCGCGACGGCGGGCTGGCGGTGCGCGCCAGCGAGCTGCACGCCATCGACCGCAACGCCAGCCGGATAGCGCTGGAGGTGGTCGGCGGGCGTGCCGACTACGCCTACATGGCCACGACGATGCGCGACCGCCTGGTGGCGCTGATCAGCCACGCCGTCGGACCGGTGCGCATGGGCGGCGGCCTGACCCGGGTGGTGGCCGACGCGGGCGAAGAGGCACTGGCCGCGGCGCTGGTCAGCCACTGGAAGGTCAAGCCGGAGAACATCCTCGGCATGAGCACCCATCCCTCGCGAGCCAGCCAGTACGGTTTGAAGAACAAGAGCGACCAAGGCATCGACATGCTGGTCTACGTGCCGCCACCGCCATCGATGAGCGTGCGCAACCCGACGAACCAGCAGATGCGGCATCACATCGATGGGATCAAGGGGGTGGCGCCGATGGAAGAGTTGCAGTTTGCCGAGGGGACGTTGTTGGTGATCGAGGTGAAGACGACGTTGGGGAAAACCAAGACGCCGGGGTTTCTAAAGACCCAACAAAACGGTGGAAAAGCCAATATCAGGAGAATTCAGCGGCTTATTGAGAAAAAAACCCAAGGATGGGATCCCCATAAACTAATCAACTCAGACCCAAACGTCATAGACAAAATTGACGCCATCAACACTGCATTCAACGATAGAACAATATCCTATATGCACGCCCAAGTATTTTTCGACGCACAGGGCTCCCTGAGCAAACTAACAAATAACATGACAGGCATTCAAATCAACCACTGGAACTAAAAATGACAAAAAATATATCTGTACGCCTTCAAAAAAACATTGATAAAATTTCCTCTTGGGGAATGAACAGCTTCCCAGTCAGGGAACATTTGATCATTGATTATGCTAATGGAACCGGAAACTTCCACAAAGCAAGCCAGCAGTTATTTGCAATAGGCATGACTGAATTAGGGAGCACCCTAGCATCAGCCACAATCAAGCAACACTTTTCGACCAGAATGGAGTTCGCCAATGCAATCATAAAAATGCTTACCGCAGACACAATTCGAACACATAAACTTAAAGACACTCAAGAGTTAGGTCTTGCAACACTGGATGACCTTACCCACCTCATGCTTTGTACACTGGCTTGTGGCCAGTTCAACTTAATTCACCCAGTTCATCAGACTGTCTTCGCAGGCCTTGGGCATGGCTATGGAGTAAGTGATGGACACGATCTCCCTATCGGCACCACACTACGTTACGCCGCCTTCGGTCTAGCAATCATTGGCGACTGGCTGGGCAAACCACTGGACCTCGACAAGCACGCCTTGCCCCGTGATCCAGCCTGGGGCCAACTGGTTGCCCATTGGCGCGAGCCCGATCCGGAGAAATTGCTGCCTATTCTGATAGCAGCCTGCGACACCCATGTCGAGCGCATCGCCCTCAACTCCCGCGAACTTGATTCAGGTAACTTCGAATTCGGCTC
>NZ_JAJSRC010000063.1:0-4384 GCF_021283245.1 Pseudomonas sp. NMI760_13
TGTTCTTCGTCCGGGCTGAGGAAGCGCACGCCGGCGGCGTCGATGAACAGGCTGCGCTTGATCCGACGCCCGCCGGACTGCTGCATGCCGCGGTAGTTGCGGAACGACTCGCTCATCAGGCGCCAGGTGGGGATCGAGACGATGGTCTTGTCGAAGTTCTGCACCTTGACCGTGTGCAGGGTGATGTCCACCACATCGCCGTCGGCGCCGGCCTGGGGCATCTCGATCCAGTCGCCGACGTGCAGCATGTCGTTGCTGGTCAGCTGCACGCTGGCGACGAATGACAGCAGGGTGTCCTTGTACACCAACAGCAGCACCGCCGACATGGCGCCCAGGCCGGATAGCAGCAACAGCGGCGAGCGGTCGATAAGGGTGGCGACGATGACGATGGCGGCGAAGATCCACAGCATCATCTTGGCCAGCTGCATGTAGCCCTTGATCGAGCGGGTGCGGGCGTGTTCGCTGCGGGCATAGATGTCCAGCAGCGCATCGAGCAGGCAGGACAGGGCGCGGGTCATGAACAGCAGGGTCACCGCCAGGGCGACGTTGCCGAGGAAGTGCTGGGTGGTGGCCGACAGCTCCGGCACCAGCTTCAGGCCGAACTGCACCACCAGCGATGGGGTGGTCTGCGCCAGGCGGTGGAACACCTTGTTGTGGCGCAGGTCGTCCAGCCACCTGAGTGCCTGTTGGCGGCCGAGCAGGCGGGTGGAGTGCAGGATCAGGAAGCGTGCCAGGCGGCCGACCAGCAGCGAGACCAGCAGCAGCACGATCAGGCCGAGGGCTGCATGCAGCAGTGGGTGTTGATCGAGCGTGCCCCAGAGGTCGAGGGCGTCGCGCCAGAAGCGTTGGATGTCCATGGGCGTGGAAGCGGTCTGTGTTGCGGTATGAAGGGGTATTAGAGCGTGGATCGGCGCAAAGTTGCCAAAAGAAATTCGGTTCTGGCCACGGAAAACGTTACCCTATGCAACTGAATTTTTCGCACTTGCCCGAGGTTACCCCCGTGTTTTCCCAATTCGCCCTGCACGAACGCCTGCTCAAAGCCGTGGCCGAGCTGAAATTTGTCGAGCCGACGCCGGTGCAGGCAGCGGCCATTCCCCTGGCCCTGCAAGGGCGTGACCTGCGGGTGACGGCGCAGACCGGCAGCGGCAAGACTGCCGCCTTCGTGCTGCCGCTGCTCAACCGCCTGGTCGACCGCAAAGGTCCAAGCGTGGAGATCCGTGTGCTGATCCTGCTGCCGACCCGCGAGCTGGCCCAGCAGACCCTCAAGCAGGTGCAACTGTTCTCCCAGTTCACCTACATCAAGTCGGGGCTGGTCACCGGCGGTGAAGACTTCAAGGAGCAGGCCGCCATGCTGCGCAAGGTGCCGGACGTGCTGATCGGCACCCCCGGCCGCCTGCTCGAGCAGCTCAATGCCGGCAACCTGGACCTGTCGCACGTGGAAGTGCTGATCCTCGACGAAGCCGACCGCATGCTCGACATGGGCTTTGCCGAAGACATGGAGCGCCTGTGCAAGGAGTGCGAGAACCGCAAGCAGACCCTGCTGTTCTCGGCCACCACGGGCGGTGCGGCCCTGCGCGATATCATCGGTAAAGTGCTCAAGGACCCTGAGCACCTGATGCTCAACAGTGTCTCGCAACTGGCCGAGGGCACCCGTCAGCAGATCATCACCGCCGACCACGACCAGCACAAAGAGCAGATCGTGCAGTGGCTGCTGGCCAACGAGACCTACCAGAAGGCAATCATCTTCACCAACACCCGTGCCCTGGCCGACCGTATCTATGGTCACCTGGTGGCCAAGGAGGTCAAGGCTTTCGTCCTGCACGGCGAGAAGGACCAGAAGGACCGCAAGCTGGCCATCGACCGCTTCAAGGATGGCGGTTCCAAGGTCCTGGTCGCCACTGACGTCGCGGCCCGCGGCCTGGATATCGACGGCCTGGACCTGGTGATCAACTTCGACATGCCACGCAGCGGTGACGAATACGTGCACCGTATCGGTCGCACCGGCCGTGCCGGTGGCGAAGGCCTGGCGATCTCGCTGATCACCCACAACGACTGGAACCTGATGTCGAGCATCGAGCGCTACCTCAAGCAGCAGTTCGAGCGCCGCGTCATCAAGGAGGTCAAGGGCACCTACAGCGGGCCGAAGAAGGTCAAGGCCTCGGGCAAGGCTGCCGGCAGCAAGAAGAAAAAGGGTGAGAAGAAGGCCGGTGCCGACAAGAAGGGCGCGGCCAAGAAAAAGCCTACCGCCAAGCCGAAGGCCAATGCGCCTCTGGCCAGCTCCGACGGCCTGGCACCGCTGAAAAAGCGCAAGCCGGCGGCTGAGTAAGCCCCTCCGGTCATGAGCCCGCCACTGCAACGGTGGCGGGTTGCTTCACCTCTTTCCCCAGGGCGCGTAGCCCGTTTCCCAAACCGTATTCCAGCCCGGGCATTTTGCCGCCCGACCGCCACACTCCTCTGGCATCTGCAGTCAAGGAGGAGTAGTGTATGTACAGCTGTAAATACGATTGTCCCGTGCGATTTGAATGGGACGAGGACAAGAACCTGCTCAACATCCGCAAGCACGGTATCGACTTCAATGACGTGCCCGAGATGTTCCGCCAGCCGATGCTGGCGTTGCGCGATGAGCGATTCGAGTACCCGGAGGCACGCTGGATAGGCATGGGCTGGATCAACGCCTGGGTCAGCGTGGTCGCCTACACCGAACGGCAGGGTGATGTGATCCGCATCATTTCCGCCAGAAGAGCCACACGACGTGAGGTAACGCGCTATGTCGAAACCGTCCAGAAGCTGTGAGCAAGACCAAGCCCCGGTCGATACCTCGGACATCCCCGAACTCGACGATGACTTTTTCCGCCGCGCCGAGCTGCGAGTTCCGGCCAAGCAAACGGTGACCATCCGCCTGGACGCCGACGTGCTGGCCTGGTTCAAGGAACAGGGGGCCGGCTACCAGACCCGCATCAACCAGTTGCTTCGCCAGTACATGCAAGCCCAGCAGCGGCGCTGACACTGGCGCGGTCAGGTTTTCCTTTCCGCTTCTTTAAGCTCCTGGATGCGCTTGTCGATCAACTGGCATTTGTCCGGCAAGTCCTTGCTGGCCGTTCCGAGCTCCATGTGCTGGAGCTCGTCGTTTATCTCCTTGGCCTTGCGCGGGTTCTGTTCGGTCAACTGGCTGACCAGCCCGGCCAGTTCTTCTCTTTTCTGCGTGGCCTCTTCCGGTGTGCAGGCCCAGATGGGCTGTGCGCAGAGCAGGGTGGCCGCGCAGATAAGGCATGGCAACGGTTTCATCCCTCGACTCCTTGTTACCAGTGGATTCAGTCCGGTGGAGGCGTCTGGCTGCCTGGAAGTTCAGTCCAGGTGATTGCTGGAAGGGTCCTTTGACGATTTCACGGTTTTTTGACGATATTAATTTGACGCCATGATGATGGCCAAATAATATCCCGCGCTCTTTTCCGTGGTCCAGGGACTGGATGATGTCTATGCGTTTTAACCGGGGGCGAGCTTGCATGCTTGCCGCCTTGCTGGCCTGCACGACCATGGGTACGGCCCGTGCTGCCTCACCCGGCGACCAGGACCTGATCCGCGACCGCCAGGACCGTCTGCTCGAAGAGCAGCAGCGCCGCCTCGAAGAGCTGCGCAACCTGCCCGGCAAGGCCGCTGAACCCGGTGAGTCGCAACCGGCGACCGACAGCCGCTGCTTCACCATCCACACCATCGAACTCAAGGGCGCCGACAGCCTGTCCGCCGCCGACCGCGACCGCCTGCTCAAGCCCTTCATCGACCAGTGCCTGGGCGTCACCCAGCTCAATGCCCTGCTCAAGGCCATCACCGACCATTACCTGGGCCGCGGCCTGGTCACCAGCCGCGCCTACCTGCCGCAGCAGGACCTGTCCTCGGGCCACCTGCAGGTACTGGTGGTGGAAGGGCGCCTGGAAGGGCTGCGCCCGGACCCGAACAGCGGCTTGAGCGACCGCGAACTGGCCATGGCCTTCCCCGGCGATATCGACCAGCGCCTGAACCTGCGCGAGATCGAGCAGATGGTCGACCAGCTCAACCGCCTGCCGTCGAACAAGGCGCAGATGGAACTGACCCCGGGCAAGGCCGTCGGCGGCAGCGAAGTGCTGGTGCGCAACACCCAGCAGAAACCCTGGCGTGCCTCGCTGTCGCGCAACAACGAAGGCCAGCGCAGCACCGGCGAGCAGATGCTCAACCTTGGCCTGGAATGGGACAGCCCGCTGGGCCTGGCCGACCAGCTGATGCTGCGCGGCGGTCATGACGTGGTCAGCGACCACACCCAGGGCTCGAAGAACGGCGTGCTGTTCTACAACCTGCCGTGGGGCTGGTGGAACTTCACCTACAGCTACAGCGAGAGCGAATACCGCTCCCT
>NZ_JAJSRC010000064.1:0-4054 GCF_021283245.1 Pseudomonas sp. NMI760_13
TATTGAACTGTCAGGAGCTGGCTGCACAACAGCCATTACGCCCAATCAACTGGTGCAGTCGTCTTCTGAAAATGACAGGACGGTAGCTTGTCGCAAGTCTTAGGACATACGCGACAAAACAAGACAGTTTCAGCGCAAACAAAAAAGGCGGCCAACTGGCCGCCCTTTCTGTTCCTGGTACTGCTTAGATTTGCTGTTTCTTTGCAGCTTCAACCATCACCCGGCCCAGTGCCACGTCATGCTGTGCCTTCAGGGGCGAATAGAGAAAACGGAAAAAATCGTACGCTAAGGTTTTCCGGGCAGCCTTAGCGGCCGAAACTTCCCGTCCTCCAGCCTGCGGCTCTGCCGCCAGACATAATCGCCGGTCAGGTTGATGTGCTCCCACCCCAGCGGCGACAGGTACTGCAGCAGCTCGCCATCCACCGACTTCCCCGCTTCGCCCATCGCCTGGGTGGCGCGTTCCAAGTACACCGTGTTCCACAGCACGATGGCGGCCGTCACCAGGTTGAGACCGCTGGCCCGGTAGCGCTGCTGCTCGAAGCTCCGATCCCTGATTTCGCCGAGGCGGTTGAAGAACACCGCCCTGGCCAGGGAGTTGCGCGCCTCGCCCTTGTTCAGTCCGGCATGCACGCGGCGACGTAGCTCTACGCTTTGCAGCCAGTCGAGGATGAACAGTGTGCGCTCAATCCGGCCCAGTTCGCGCAAGGCCACGGCCAGACCGTTCTGGCGCGGGTAGCTGCCGAGCTTGCGCAGCATCAGCGAGGCAGTGACGGTGCCCTGCTTGATCGAGCTGGCCAGGCGCAGGATGTCGTCCCAGTGGGCGCGGACATGCTTGATGTTCAGGGTACCGCCAACCATTGGGCGCAATGTCGGGTAGTCCTGGACGCTATTCGGAACATACAGCTTGGTTTCGCCGAGGTCGCGGATGCGCGGTGCGAAGCGGAAGCCCAGCAGGTGCATCAAGGCGAAGACGTGATCGGTGAAGCCAGCCGTGTCGGTGTAGTGCTCCTCAATCCGTAGGTCGGACTCGTGGTACAGCAAGCCGTCGAGCACATAGGTGGAATCGCGCACGCCGACATTCACCACGCGGGTGCTGAACGGTGCGTACTGGTCGGAGATATGGGTGTAGAACAGCCGCCCCGGCTCGCTGCCGTACTTCGGGTTGACGTGCCCGGTGCTTTCGCCCCGACCGCCCGCCCGGAAGCGCTGGCCATCGGAAGAAGAGGTCGTGCCGTCGCCCCAGTGAGCGGCGAAGGTATGACGGTACTGGTGGTTGACCAGCTCGGCTAGGGCCGCCGAGTAGGTTTCGTCTCGGATGTGCCAGGCTTGCAGCCAGGACAGCTTGGCGTAGGTCAGGCCGGGGCTCGACTCGGCCATCTTGGTCAGCCCGAGGTTGATCGCATCGCCCAGGATCGCTGACAGCAGCAATGTCCGGTCTTTGGCCTCGGCACCGTCCTTCAGGTGGGTGAAGTGGCGGCTGAAGCCCGTCCAGTCGTCCACGTCCATCAGCAGTTCGGTGATCTTGATGCGCGGCAGCAACTGGCTGGTCTGGTCGATCAGCGCCTGCGCGGTATTGGGCACCGCGGAATCCAGTGGGGTGATCTTCAGCCCTGACTCGGTGAGGATGGCATCGGGCAGCTCGTTGTCCTTGGCCAGGCGGGTGACGGTGGCCAGCTGCTCGTCCAGCAGCTGCAAGCGCTCTTCCAGGTACTGGTTGCTGTTCGGGTTGATCGCCAGGGGCAGAGCCTGCGCATGCTTGAGCGCGGCGAACCTCTCTGCCGGCAGCAGGTAGTCGTCGAAGTCGCGGAACTGCCGCGAGCCCTTGACCCAGATGTCGCCGGAGCGCAGCGCGTTCTTCAGCTCTGACAGGGCGCAGATTTCGTAGAAGCGCCGGTCGAGGCCTTCCGGGGTTATCACTAGCGGCCTCCAGCGCGGCTTGATGAAGGCGGTGGGCGCATCGGCCGGCACCTTGCGCAGGTTGTCGGCGTTCATCTCGCGCAGGGTCTGCACGGCCGCCAGCACGCCTTGCGCAGCCGGGGCGGCGCGCAGTTCCAGCACCTCCAACAAGGCCGGCGTATAGCGGCGCAGGGTGGCGAAGTTCTCGCCAACCAGGTGCAGATGGTCGAAGCCCTCCGGCCGGGCCAGCAGCTCGGCCTCGCTGACGCTCTCGGTGAACTCGTCCCAGGGAATCACCGCCTCGATGGCGGCGTAGGGATCGCTGCCGCTTTCCTTGGCCTCCAGCAGGGCCTGGCCGATCTTGGAGTACAGGCGCACCTTGTCGTTGATCGCCTTGCCTTGCTTCTGGAACTGCTGCTGATGCTTGTGCTTCGCGCCGCTGAACAGCTTGACCAGGATGCGGTCGTGCAGATCGACCAGCTCATCAATCACGGTCGCCGTACTCTCCAGCACCACGGCGGCCAGGGTCGCGTAGCGCCGCTGCGGCTCGAACTTACCGAGGTCTTTGGGCGTCATCTGCCCACCCTCGCGGGCCAGCTTGAGCAGGCGGTTCTGGTGGATGTGCCGGCCCAGAGCTTCGGGCAAATCCACCAGCTGAAATGTCTTCAGCCGCTCGATGTGTTCGAGCATGTGCCGGGAGTTCGGTTTTAGTGGGGCCTGCCGCAACCAGGTCAACCAGGTGATGCTGCTGCCGGCCTTGAGCTTCAACAGCTCGTCCAGCTTGGCCCGATGCGAGTCCGTGAGTGGTTCGACCAGGGCGCGGTAGACCCGGCGATTGGCCCGCGCAATGGCTTCCGAGCAGGCCCGGTCAATCACGCTCAGCGCCGGCAGGATGCGCCGCTTCTGCCGCAGACTCTCCAGCGCCTGGCCGGCCAGCAGCAACCCCTTGTCGGTCTGCTGGGCCAACTCGGTCAGCTCGCGCACCAGGGCGCGGAAGTCGGACAGGCCGAACGGGGCCAGTTGTAGGTAGGTGCGCAGTTCCTGGGCGTGCTCGCGGCGAGTCACGTCGCGTTCGCCGTATTTCGCCCAACTCGTTGGGTCGACCTGAACTTGCTTGGCCACCCACTGGATGACCGGCTCGGGCAACTCGCTGTCGCTGCCCAGCGCATAGCCTGGATATCGCAGCAGGCTGAGCTGCACCGCGAAGCCCAGGCGGTTGGCGTCGCCGCGCCGCTGGCGGATCAGCGACAGGTCGGAGTCGTTGAAGGTGTAGTAGCGGATCAGGTCATCCTGGCTTTCCGGCAACGCGAGCAGGGTATCCCGCTCCGTAGCCGAGAGGATCAAGCGACGCGGCATGTATCAATCGTCCGTGCGTAGGTACTGGTAGAGAGTTTCCCGGCTGATGTTGAACTCGCGGGCAAGCTGCGCTTTGGGCTCTCCGACTGACGCCCGCTGACGCAGGGTAGCAGCCTGCTCGTCGGACAGGGCCTTCTTGCGGCCCCGGTACGCGCCGCGCTGCTTGGCCAGGGCGATGCCCTCCCGTTGCCGCTCACGGATCAGGGCGCGCTCGAACTCGGCGAAGGCCCCCATCACCGACAGCATCAGGTTGGCCATCGGCGAGTCATCGCCGGTGAACACCAGGCCCTCTTTCAGGAACTCGATACGCACGCCGCGCTGGGTCAGCTTCTGCACCAGGCGTCGCAAGTCATCGAGGTTACGGGCCAGGCGATCCATGCTGTGCACCACAACGGTGTCGCCCTCGCGGACGAAGCCGAGCATGGCCTCCAGCTGGGGACGCTGGGTGTCCTTGCCCGAGGCTTTGTCGGTGAACAGCTTGCCGACCTCGACTTGCTCAAGTTGCCGCTCCGGATTCTGATCGTAACTGCTGACCCGGACATAACCGATGCGTTGTCCCTGCAAGATGCCTCCATGGGCTGTAGGGCTTACGTTGGTTTTTGGTTCCATTGCGCCCGAAGCCTTGAATTTGTCAGGCTGAAATCTATGACCTTGGCAAGCATGTGTCAAAGAATGTGAAAGCGGACTCTATTCTGACGGCGCGGTGCGGCCTTGCCTGACATCCATGTCATTTTCAGAAGACGACTGCACCAGTTGATTGGGCGTAATGGCTGTTGTGCAGCCAGCTCCTGACAGTTCAATA
>NZ_JAJSRC010000065.1:0-4041 GCF_021283245.1 Pseudomonas sp. NMI760_13
AGGTCCTTGCCGGCGAACAGCGTGCCCTTGCGGTTGAGCAGGTCGGCGAGCAGATCGAGGGTCAGGGCGCCCTGGGCCGCGAGGTTGCCGTCGTTGTTGTTCAGGCTCGCGGCGGTCAGGCCCAGGTCCTGGCGGGTGGCCACGCGACCGCCGTGGTTGTCGAGGGCGCCAGCGCTGATGACCAGCTTTTCACCGGCATCAATCAGGCCGCCCTCGTGGTTGTCCAGTGCCGCCGTGATGGTCAGTTGCTGGCCGCTGCCGCTGGACAGGATGCCCTTGGCGCTGTTGTCCAGGCTGTCGGCCTTGACGTCCAGGCGCTGCTGGGCGACCAGCGCGCCGCCGTCACTGTTGCGCAGGGCGCCGGCCACGGTCGCCTGCACGGCACCGGAGCGACTCGACAGCGTGCCTTGCTGGCGGTTGTCCAGGCTCTGGCCGGTAACGGTCAGCCCCTGCCAGCCCGAGACCAGGCCGTTGCGGTTGTCGATCGCGCCGCTGGTGATGGCCAGGGTCTGTTCGCTGATCAGCTTGCCGTCACGGTTGTCCAGTTCGCTGAGGTCCAGGCGCAGGGCCTGGGCGGTGGAGATCTCGCCGCCCTGGTTGGTGAGCTTGGCCAGGTTGGCGAGGGTCAGTGAGCCTGCGGTGGTGATCAGGCCGGCACCGTTGTCCAGGTCGGCGCCGAGCAGGTCCAGTGCAAGGCTGCTGCCGAGCAGTTTGCCGCCGTGGTTGTCCACGCCTTTGCTGGTGAGTGTGAGTGCGTCCTTGGCTTCGATGCGGCCACCGTCGCGGTTGCTCAGCACGCCGGCATGAACCTCCAGCGACTGGCCACCGATCAGGCCCTTGAGGTTGTCCAGGCGCTGGCTGACCCGCAGCAGCAGGCCCTGGTCACTGAGCAAGCGGCCGTTGCCGTTGTCCAGTTGCTCGGCGGCGACGGTGAACGCTTGCGCGCTGGAAATCTCGCCACCCTGGTTGGCCACGGTCTTGAGGTTGTTCAGCAGCAGCGACGGGGCGTTGATCAGGCCGCCACGGTTGTCCAGGTGGCCATGGCCCAGGTCGAGGTTCACCGAAGTGTCGCTGAACAGCTTGCCGCCCTGCTGGTCGAGGCCAGTAACCGTCGCGCTGAGTGCTTCGCGGCTGCCCACGCGGCCGCCGTCGCGGTTGTCCAGCTGGCCGGCGTGCAGGTCGAGGGTGCGGTTGCTGCTGACACTGCCCTGGCGGCTGTTGTCCAGGTGGCCGGTGGTAATGGCCAGCGCGCCCTTGCTGGCAATAACGCCCTTGTCGGTGTTTTCCAGGCTGGCGCTGGCCAGGGTGATGTCACCGTCGCTCAGCAACTCGCCACCCTTGTTGAGCAGCGCGCCTGCCGTGGTCAGCTTCAAGCTGCCGGCGCTATCCAGTTTGCCAGTGCTGTTGTCCAAGCTTTGCGCAGCCATCACCAGCTGGCCCTCGGCGCTGATCAGGCCGAGGCGGTTGAGCGCCGCGCCGGTCAAGGTCAGGGTCATGTCCCGCTGGCTGGTCAGGCGGCCACCGTCGTTGTCCAGGGTCAGACCGGTCAGGGTCAGGCCGGTCTGGGCCTCGATACGTGCCTTGTTGCGATTGAGCAGTGCCTGCAGTGCGAGGGTCATGCCCGTGCCGGCCACCAGCAGGCCGCCGTCGCTGTTGTCCAGCGAGGTGCCGGTGACCGCGACAGCGGCCTTGCCGGTGATCTCGCCGCCACGGTTGTCGATCCGATCGACGTCCAGGGTCAGGGCGCCGTTGCTGCCGAGCAGCCCTGACTCACGGTTGTCCAGCTCGCCACCCTTGATCCGCAACTGCTCCAGGCTGACCAGCGAACCCGCAGTGTTGAGCAGTGTGGCGGCCTCGATCTCGCCGCGGCCCTTGCCGGAGATCTTGCCCTTGCTGTTGTCCAGGGTCTTGGCGTCGAGCTTCAGCGAGGTGTCGCCTACCAATGTGCCCTGGCGATTGTCCAGGCGATCATCAATAGCCACGACCAGGCTGGAGCGGCTGCTGACTTCACCTTCGCGGTTGTCCAGGCTGGCGGCACGCAGGTCCAGGCCCTTGGCCGAGACCAGCCCCTTGGTATTGTCCAGTGCCTGGGCGATACGCACCGTCAACGCCTGGTCGCTGATCAGCTTGCCCTGGCGGTTGTCCAGCGTCGTGGTGACGAGGGTGAAACCTTGCGGGCTGGAAATCTCGCCCTTCTGGTTGTCGACGCTGCCGAGGTTATTCAGCACCAGTAGCGGAGCCTTGATCAGGCCATGGTTGACCAACGCGCCCTGGCCCAGGTCTAGGGTGATCGAGGCCTTGCTCAGCAGACGCCCGGCCTGCTGGTCGAAGCCCGTGGCGGTCAGCTGCATGGCGCCATCGCTGTCGATGCGGCTATCGCTGCCGGCATTGTTGACCTGGCCGGCCTTGATGGTCAGGCGGTCGTTGCCGACCACGTGCCCGCTGTCGCGGTTGTCCAGCGTGCCGGTGGCGATATCCATGGCCCCCTGGGCGCCGATCTCGCCGGCACGGTTGTCCAGGCTGGCGCTGCGCAGGTCGAGGGTGCCGTCGGCGGTGATCGAACCGCGCTGGTTGTCTACCTTGCCAGTGGTGGCCAGGATGAGCTTGCCGGCGCTGCTCAGCTCGGCGTCGCTGTTGTCGAGGCTGGCGGCGCCGATATCGAGGTCACCCTCGCTGGTCAGCAGCCCCTTGCCGTTGTCGAGCGCCTGACCCAAGCGCAGGCGTGCGCCCTGCTCGCCGGAAACACGCCCGTCGCGGTTGTCCAGGGTCTGGCCGTCGAGGGTCAGTTGGCCTTTGCCACGCAGCAGGCCCTGGGCCTGGTTGATGACTTCGACCACCGTCAGCGACAGGTCGGTTTCGGCCAGGACCTGGCCGCCGGTGTTGTCCAGGCGCTGGCCGGTCAGGCTCAACGCCTTGGCCGCGGACAGTTCACCACCACGGTTGTCGACGCTGTCCACGGTCAGGCGCATGCCCTGCCCGGCGCCCAGCACGGCGCCCTGGCGGTTGACCAGCGAATCACCCTTGAGGGTCAGCTTGCCGTCGGCGGACAGCTTGCCGCCGAGCTGTTCCAGGCGCGTGACCTGGCCATCGAGATCACCACCGCTGGTCAGGCTGCCACCGCTGTTGTCCAGGTGCGCAGCGACCAGATCCAGATTGCCCTTAGCGCCGAAGATGCCGAGCTGGTTGAGCAGTTCGGTGCCATCGAAGCGCACCCCGGCCTGGCCGCTGACCAGGCCCTGGTCACGGTTGTCGAGCTGGTCGAGGGTCAGCGTCATCGTGCCATCGCCCTCGATCTTGCCGCCGCGGTTGTCCCAGCGCTGGCCTTGCAGGGTCAGCAAGTCCTTGCCAACCAGTCGGCCGCCGCGGTTGTCCAGCTGGCCGGCCTCGATGTGCGTCGCGCCAGTACCACTGAGCAAGCCTTTGTCCTGGTTGTCGAGCACGCCGCTGACCTTGGCGGTCAGTGTGCCATCGCTGAGCAGCTTGCCCTGCTCGCGGTTGTCGAGGCTGGCGGCGCTCACCGTCAGCGCCGTACCCGAGGCCAGCACGCCTTTGCGGTTATCCAGAGCCTGGCCGACGGTCAGCGTCAGCGCCTGATCGGCACTGAGCCTGCCGCCACGGTTGTCGAGGCTGGCGGCGCGCAGCTGGCTGGCACCGGCGCTGGAGATCTCACCGTGCTGGTTGTCGATATCGGCGCCACTGACCAGCTCCAGGCCGGCACTGCTGGACACCACGCCACGCTGGTTGTTCAGCGTCAGGGCATGGATCTCCATGCCAGCACCAGAAACCACGCCATCGACATTGAGCAGCGCCTGGTCGAGATGCACGGTCAGCGCATCGAAGCTGGACAACTCACCGGCCTGGTTGTCGAGGTGCGCCCAGGTGGCGTTCAGTGCCCCTTGGCTGATGATCTGGCCACGGTCGCTGTTGAGCAGTTGCCCGCCGGTGAGGGTCATGCGCCCGTCCGCGACAACCTTGCCCTGCTGGCGGTTGTCCAGCGTTGCGGCGTTGATGTCGACATGGCGCCCGGCGCTGAGGCTGCCG
>NZ_JAJSRC010000066.1:0-3467 GCF_021283245.1 Pseudomonas sp. NMI760_13
GGGGCCATAGCTCAGCTGGGAGAGCGCCTGCCTTGCACGCAGGAGGTCAGCGGTTCGATCCCGCTTGGCTCCACCACTCTTCTGGTGTCTACTTGATCAGAACTTAGAAATGAACATTCGGCGATGAATGTTGATTTCTGACTTTTGTCAGATCGTTCTTTAAAAATTCGGATATGTGATAGAATAGACTGAATGCCAGTTTCACTGCTGGTTATTCAGGCTAAGGTAAAATTTGTGAGTTCTGCTCAGCAATGAGCGAAATGCGAATTTTCGGCGAATGTCGTCTTCACAGTATAACCAGATTGCTTGGGGTTATATGGTCAAGTGAAGAAGCGCATACGGTGGATGCCTTGGCAGTCAGAGGCGATGAAAGACGTGGTAGCCTGCGATAAGCTTTGGGGAGTCGGCAAACAGACTGTGATCCAGAGATCTCTGAATGGGGGAACCCAGCCAGCATAAGCTGGTTATCTTGTACTGAATACATAGGTGCAAGAGGCGAACCAGGGGAACTGAAACATCTAAGTACCCTGAGGAAAAGAAATCAACCGAGATTCCCTTAGTAGTGGCGAGCGAACGGGGACCAGCCCTTAAGCTGGTTTGAGATTAGTGGAACGCTCTGGAAAGTGCGGCCATAGTGGGTGATAGCCCCGTACACGAAAATCTCTTGCCAGTGAAATCGAGTAGGACGGAGCACGAGAAACTTTGTCTGAACATGGGGGGACCATCCTCCAAGGCTAAATACTACTGACTGACCGATAGTGAACCAGTACCGTGAGGGAAAGGCGAAAAGAACCCCGGAGAGGGGAGTGAAATAGAACCTGAAACCGTATGCGTACAAGCAGTGGGAGCCTACTTTGTTAGGTGACTGCGTACCTTTTGTATAATGGGTCAGCGACTTATATTCAGTGGCGAGCTTAACCGAATAGGGGAGGCGTAGCGAAAGCGAGTCTTAATAGGGCGCTTTAGTCGCTGGGTATAGACCCGAAACCGGGCGATCTATCCATGGGCAGGTTGAAGGTTAGGTAACACTGACTGGAGGACCGAACCGACTACCGTTGAAAAGTTAGCGGATGACCTGTGGATCGGAGTGAAAGGCTAATCAAGCTCGGAGATAGCTGGTTCTCCTCGAAAGCTATTTAGGTAGCGCCTCATGTATCACTGTAGGGGGTAGAGCACTGTTTCGGCTAGGGGGTCATCCCGACTTACCAAACCGATGCAAACTCCGAATACCTACAAGTGCCGAGCATGGGAGACACACGGCGGGTGCTAACGTCCGTCGTGAAAAGGGAAACAACCCAGACCGTCAGCTAAGGTCCCAAAGTCATGGTTAAGTGGGAAACGATGTGGGAAGGCTTAGACAGCTAGGAGGTTGGCTTAGAAGCAGCCACCCTTTAAAGAAAGCGTAATAGCTCACTAGTCGAGTCGGCCTGCGCGGAAGATGTAACGGGGCTCAAACCATGCACCGAAGCTACGGGTATCACCTTTGGTGATGCGGTAGAGGAGCGTTCTGTAAGCCTGTGAAGGTGAGTTGAGAAGCTTGCTGGAGGTATCAGAAGTGCGAATGCTGACATGAGTAACGACAATGCGAGTGAAAAACTCGCACGCCGAAAGACCAAGGTTTCCTGCGCAACGTTAATCGACGCAGGGTTAGTCGGTCCCTAAGGCGAGGCTGAAAAGCGTAGTCGATGGAAAACAGGTTAATATTCCTGTACTTCCAGTTATTGCGATGGAGGGACGGAGAAGGCTAGGCCAGCTTGGCGTTGGTTGTCCAAGTTTAAGGTGGTAGGCTGAGATCTTAGGCAAATCCGGGATCTCAAGGCCGAGAGCTGATGACGAGTGCTCTTTAGAGCGCGAAGTGGTTGATGCCATGCTTCCAAGAAAAGCTCCTAAGCTTCAGATAACTGGGAACCGTACCCCAAACCGACACAGGTGGTTAGGTAGAGAATACCAAGGCGCTTGAGAGAACTCGGGTGAAGGAACTAGGCAAAATGGCACCGTAACTTCGGGAGAAGGTGCGCCGGTGAGGGTGAAGCACTTGCTGCGTAAGCCCACGCCGGTCGAAGATACCAGGCCGCTGCGACTGTTTATTAAAAACACAGCACTCTGCAAACACGAAAGTGGACGTATAGGGTGTGACGCCTGCCCGGTGCCGGAAGGTTAATTGATGGGGTTAGCGCAAGCGAAGCTCTTGATCGAAGCCCCGGTAAACGGCGGCCGTAACTATAACGGTCCTAAGGTAGCGAAATTCCTTGTCGGGTAAGTTCCGACCTGCACGAATGGCGTAACGATGGCGGCGCTGTCTCCACCCGAGACTCAGTGAAATTGAAATCGCTGTGAAGATGCAGTGTATCCGCGGCTAGACGGAAAGACCCCGTGAACCTTTACTATAGCTTTGCACTGGACTTTGAGCTTGCTTGTGTAGGATAGGTGGGAGGCTTTGAAGTGGGGACGCCAGTTCTCATGGAGCCATCCTTGAAATACCACCCTGGCAACCTTGAGGTTCTAACTCAGGTCCGTTATCCGGATCGAGGACAGTGTATGGTGGGTAGTTTGACTGGGGCGGTCTCCTCCCAAAGAGTAACGGAGGAGTACGAAGGTGCGCTCAGACCGGTCGGAAATCGGTCGTAGAGTATAAAGGCAAAAGCGCGCTTGACTGCGAGACACACACGTCGAGCAGGTACGAAAGTAGGTCTTAGTGATCCGGTGGTTCTGTATGGAAGGGCCATCGCTCAACGGATAAAAGGTACTCCGGGGATAACAGGCTGATACCGCCCAAGAGTTCATATCGACGGCGGTGTTTGGCACCTCGATGTCGGCTCATCACATCCTGGGGCTGAAGCCGGTCCCAAGGGTATGGCTGTTCGCCATTTAAAGTGGTACGCGAGCTGGGTTTAGAACGTCGTGAGACAGTTCGGTCCCTATCTGCCGTGGACGTTTGAGATTTGAGAGGGGCTGCTCCTAGTACGAGAGGACCGGAGTGGACGAACCTCTGGTGTTCCGGTTGTCACGCCAGTGGCATTGCCGGGTAGCTATGTTCGGAAGAGATAACCGCTGAAAGCATCTAAGCGGGAAACTTGCCTCAAGATGAGATCTCACTGGAGCCTTGAGCTCCCTGAAGGGCCGTCGAAGACTACGACGTTGATAGGTTGGGTGTGTAAGCGCTGTGAGGCGTTGAGCTAACCAATACTAATTGCCCGTGAGGCTTGACCATATAACACCCAAGCAATTTGCGCCGAGGCCAAATTGTGGTGGTGAAGACGAAAGAACCGAAAGTTCGCGACAAACCACAAAGATCACATATCCGAATTGGCTGGAGTATCCATCTGGATGTTCTGGCAACAGAATTTCTTGACGACCATAGAGCATCGGAACCACCTGATCCCATCCCGAACTCAGCAGTGAAACGATGCATCGCCGATGGTAGTGTGGGGTTTCCCCATGTGAGAGTAGGTCATCGTCAAGATTCA
>NZ_JAJSRC010000067.1:0-3188 GCF_021283245.1 Pseudomonas sp. NMI760_13
TTGATGGTGATACCGCGTGCTTTTTCTTCCGGAGCCGAGTCGATCTTGTCGAACTCAACGATTGCCGAACCGAAAACCTCGGAGCAAACGCGAGTCAGCGCTGCAGTCAGAGTGGTCTTACCGTGGTCAACGTGGCCGATAGTGCCGACGTTAACGTGAGGTAGCGAACGATCAAACTTTTCCTTAGCCATCGATACAGTCCTCCGCAGAAGAAATAGTCATACAGCCTATAAAACAAAGGCAGATATTTTCATATCTGCCTTGTTTATATGGAGCTCTTGAGCGGATTTGAACCGCTGACCTCACCCTTACCAAGGGTGTGCTCTACCAACTGAGCTACAAGAGCGAAACACTTTGTGCAACAACAGCAAACTTGGAGCGGGTAGCGGGAATCGAACCCGCATCATCAGCTTGGAAGGCTGAGGTTCTACCACTAAACTATACCCGCGGAGCTTGCGGCTCTCGCTAAAACTGGTGGAGGGAGAAGGATTCGAACCTTCGAAGCTCTCGCAACGGATTTACAGTCCGTCCCCTTTGACCGCTCGGGAATCCCTCCAGATGTGGCCGGCATTCTATTTGTCTGCCGTCCTAGTGTCAAGCGTTTTTTCAAATTTTTTCAATCAAATCTGAAACTTAGCTGCTTTGACACCGCCTCCAGCTCTACCACCTCGGTGGTGTTCCCTGTGAAGCGGGCGCCATTCTATCAAGCTATTCAGCAGTTGCAATACCCTCGCACAAAATAATTTTGTGTTTTAAGTCTTTGAAATCCTTGGAAAGAGTCGAGAGCACCGCAGGGTCCAACAAACGCTCGCTTTCAGGGGCTACCTTGAGCCAGAAACCCTCGGCTCCCGGCAGCTGCCCAACCACCGGCAGGGCGGCGATATCCAGGCTGAGCAGGCGCTGACGCAGGGCATCGAGCTGCTCGCGTGCGGCCAGCCCGCCCACCACCAGGCATTCGTCGCGCCGCCTGGCCGGTGCCGCGGCCCCGGTCTCGCGCAGCAGGCGTATTTCCTGCTGGGAACCTTTGTACAACGATAACGGGGCGACTTCCTTGACCTTAAGTGGAGCCTCCTGCTGATGCCATACGTAATAGACGACGTTGAGCACCACCAACAGCAGAAATAACCAGCGCATAGTCACCTCGACTCAATTGGGCAGGCCATGGCCAGGCCGACAAAGACCAGATCCGGCACGATGCGCGCCTGCGGTGCGGCGTCCTGCACCAGCGGCGCATCGCCCCCAGTCAGGAAGACCGTGAAGTCCTCACCCCAAAGCCCCCTGGCCTGCTCGATCTGGGTACGGGCAAACCCCTGGAGCATGAGCACGCAACCACGCTCGACCGCTTCGACCGTGGAGCGCCCCGGTGCCAGGCTGCCCAGGGCACGCTCGGCCGAGGCATCGTCATAGCGGATTCGCCGGGTGTGGGTGCGCAGCTGACTACGCATCAGCGGCATGCCCGGACAGATATACCCACCGAGGTGCTCACCGTCGGCCGCGACATAGTCGGCCTTGGCCGCGGTACCGAAGTCGATGACCAGGCAGGCGCGACCCGCCAGGTGATAGGCGCCCAGCGCGCCGAGCCAGCGATCCATACCCAGGCGCTGGTAGTCCTCATAGCCATTGCGAACGCCGGCCATTTCTTTCACCGGCTGGGCCACGCGTACCGCGACCCCGAACGAAGACAGGATCAACGCGCACAGCGCCGAAGTTTCTTCTTCACTGCGCACACTGACCATGCGACAGCCGATCAGGCGCAGGGATGAAAGCGCCGCGACAGCCGCAACCAGCGCCTGGTCGGAGTCGACGATACCACCACCATTGATGGTGGCGTCGGCCGCATGGATGACGCGCCACTTGATGAAGCTGTTTCCGCAATCGAGCTCAAGAATCATCACGCAACCTCAGACTGAGCTCGCCACCGCTGAAGCTCTTTTCCACACCTTCCACCTCGAGACGCAAGCCGCCTTGTCCATCCACACCCAACGCCACCCCATCGACGCGAGTGGTGCCGGCGACCAGCGAGACTTTGCGCCCCTGCCACAGGTGCGCCTGCTCCCATTCTTCCTGGAACGCGGCGAAACCATAGCGGCGATGACGAGCCAGCTCGTGCTGCAGCTGCTGGCTGAGCTCCGCCACCAAGCGGTTACGGTCCACCAGTTGTCCGGTCTCGCCGCGCATGGAGGTCCAGGGTTGGTCGATCTGATCCCCGCCCTGCATGTTCACATTGATACCGATGCCCAGCACCACATGACAGACATCCGCCGGATCGCCGACCAGCTCCAGGAGGATGCCGGTGATCTTGCGCCCGCTGGCTAATACATCATTAGGCCATTTCAGCCCGACATCCTTCAGGCCGAACGCCTTCAGCGTGCGCATGACCGCCAGGCCAACCACCAGGCTCAAGCCCTCGAGCTGGCGCATGCCACCATCGATGCGCAGTACCAGGCTGTAATAGAGGTTTTCGGCGAACGGACTGACCCATTGGCGGCCACGACGTCCGCGCCCGGCGCTCTGGCGCTCGGCCAGCACCAGGAACGGCGCGGCTTGCCCCTGCGCGGCGAGCCTCAGACCCTCGGCATTGGTGGAGTCGATGGTGTCGTGAATGAAGGTCGGCCACGCCTCAGCTTCCGAGAACCCGGCGATTGCCTGCGATTCAAGCAGGTTCAGCGGCGCTGCCAGCTGATAGCCACGGCCACGGACCTTGTGAATGGTCAGGTTCAGTTCGCTCTCAAGGTGCTGCAGCTGCTTCCAGACGGCGCTGCGGCTTACCCCGAGGGCGGCCCCCAGGGCTTCACCGGAATGGAACCGGCCATCCTTGAGGAGATTCAACAACTTCAGCATGCCAGTCTCGACTTGGAATAAGGCTGGCATGATAGCCACGCCCCGAGGGCTTGCATAGGAAAAGGGCTACCGCCGGGCTTGCCGCCGGCGCGATGCCTGTGTAGGAGCGGCCTTGTGCCGCGAAAGGGCTGCGTAGCAGAGCCGGGGTTTGTGCATCACGCTGATATCGCCGGGGCCGCGTTGCGGCCCTTTCGCGGCGCAAGGCCGCTCCTACAGGGGGAGACTGTGTTTATTTGGGAACGCAGAAAAGACAAAACCCCTACCTGCTCGCGCAGATAGGGGTTTTGCGAAATGAATCTTGACGATGACCTACTCTCACATGGGGAAACCCCACACTACCATCGGCG
>NZ_JAJSRC010000068.1:0-3126 GCF_021283245.1 Pseudomonas sp. NMI760_13
TATCCGCGCGCCGGGCATTCCTGGCCGTGGTTCTGGGTTTTTGCGCAGCACACGCATTCGACCGATCCACGGAGCGGCGTATAGGAAGTTCAAACGCCCTTTTCGGGCAGTCTGCTGGGTAGGAAGCGGCCGCGCAAGCGCCGCTTTGGGCACAGATCGGGCACAGATCGGGGGTTCATGCGTGGGTTTTCGACATCGCGGGGCCACGCAGCGGCTCAGTGCGTAGCCATTTCTCACCGAATCCCGGCACAGGGCCGAGCGCAGCCCTGCGGGGTCGTGGCCGCATCGGATCGGACTCTGGCTTGGCTGCCGGCTGTGTGGCCGGCGCCTCATCACGCGGCGGGCGGCGGGGCGCGCGCTGCGGGCCGGTAGTGCGCTTGCTCCAGCGCGCCGTGCTTCTCGAAGTGGGCGAGGATGGCGCGGATGGCGGTGGGTTCCTCGATGCTGGCGACGATCCGCACCGCGCCGCCGCAGTGGGCGCAGGTGGTGATGTCGATGGAAAAGACCCGCTTGAGCCGTTGCGCCCAGCTCATCGCACGGCGCTTCTGCTCGGGGCTGCGCGGCTCGTCGTGGGCGCTGACGTCCACTGGCGCCGCATCGCCCGCAGGCCGCTTGCCGCGCCCCGAGGGCGTCAGCTGCGCACGCAGGTTTGCATTCGGGGCGAATACGCCGTGGAAGCGGGTGAGATGCGCGCGAGGTGGCGGGACCAGTGCCGCCAGCTTGGCGATGAAGTCCACCGCATCCCATTCGACATGCGTGGTCCCATTTCGCCACGGCGTCTTGAGCTGATACCGCACCCTACCCTGCGGTGAGATCGACAGCCGCTGCTCGCTGATCGCCGGGCGCGTGATGTAGCGGCACAGCTTTTCGAGCTTGTGGCTTTCGTGTGCTTCCGCGGCCACGCCGGCATGCAGCGAGAAGCCGCCGACCTTGCCGGCGTCGCCCTCCAGCGAGCCTGCGTCACCGGGCAATGTTTGCAGCGTGACGACCTTGCGGCCAGCGTCGCGACCGGTGGCGATGCGGTAGGTCATCGAACTCATCCGCAGCCCATCCATGCCGTCGTCGCTACCCGCGCTGTCGGACAGGAACACGGATTCGTCTTCGCCTTCGAGCCAGCCGCGGCGCGACAGGTGCCGGCACACGCGATGCGCGATGGTGTTGGCCAGTTCCGTCAGTTGCGCCGATGTGGGCGCACGGGTGCGGTGCAGGCGCGGCTTGCGCCGCGGACGCTCGGTGGTGTCCTCGTACACGCCGTCGAGCCACAGCATGTGGAAGTGAACATTCAGGTTCAGCGCGCTGCCGAAGCGCTGGATCAGGGTCACCACGCCGCATTGCGCCGTATCCCGCGGCACGCCGGCCTGATCGGCAAGCCAACCGGCGATCACACGATGCACGATGCCCAGCACCGGGCCGATCGCCTCAGGCTTGCTGGCGAACAGGAAGCGCAACGGGTACGGGAAACTCAGCACCCATTGCCGCACCGGCCGCGGGCCGAACACCTCGTCCACCAGATGCCGCGCCGACTCGGCCATGCGCCGTGCGCCGCAGCTCGGGCACAGCCCGCGCTTCTTGCAGGAATACGCCACCAGCCTCTCGGCACGACAGTGCTCGCAGACCACGCGCAGGAAGCCGTGCTCGAGCACGCCGCAGCGCAGGTAGGTCTCGAACTCCTCGCGCACATACTCGGGCAGCGGGCGGTCTTCGGCCTCAAGACGCGCGATGAAGTCCGTGTAGTGCGCCTGCACTAGCGCGTACAGCAGCGTGCGCTCGGGCAGGTGGCGCGCGTAACGCGCAGCGGCGTGGGCGGCCGGCAGTGGCGCGCACACCTCGGCCTGCCGCCGGGGTGCGGTCAGGCGCGGCACGCAGCGCTCCGTTGCAGGGACGGCTGCTCAGGGTTGCGCCCGCGAGCACGCGTTCATATCGGCGTTTTCTGATCTTCGCGTCAGACATTGCCGCGGGGCGGGTAGGAAGTCTCCCGCCTCGGACGCCAGAACGCACAAAGCCCGGCACGAGGCCGGGCTTTGTGGTCTTGCTTGATGGATCGCGGGACGATGAACGCCTGAAGAACCCTCCCGTGGCTAATTCAGCAGTGCCGGATCGCTTCAATGAATTGCTGGATCGCATCCGCGACATCCGTGCCAGCGAGCGCCGAATGTACCTGCGGGTACGCGAAATTTTTGCAATGGCGGCAGATTACTCACCGTCGTTGTCGGAAACCACCCAGTTTTTCCGTTTTATCCAGAATAAGCTGCACTTCGCCGTCACAGGAAAAACTGCCGCCGAACTGATCGCCGAGCGCGCTGACAGCAACCGTCCGAACATGGGCCTGACCACCTGGAAATCAGGCCGTGTGCAAAAGGCGGATATCACTGTAGCCAAGAACTATCTGCACGAACCCGAGATTGACGAGCTCAATCGCATCGTGACGATGTGGCTGGATTTTGCAGAAGATCAGGCACGTCGGGCCTTCGATACGCAATGCATTCCGCCAAATCGCAGACGCATCCAAGCGGATCGCAGCTCAGCGGGACTCCGGGCTGCTCACCGTCAGCACCACGCCCTTCTTCGCGTCGGCCTGGCTCGTTCCGCGGTTGTCATCCTTTCGAGAGATCCAACCCGACATTGATCTCCAGATCGTCACCAGCAACGCGCTCGTCGACTTCTCTCGTTCGGAAGTGGATGTCGCGATCCGGCACGGGCTGGGCCGCTATCCCGGGCTTCGCAGCGATCGTGTCGTCACCGTTGAGGTGGCAGCGGTGGCGACGCCTGGCCTGGTCGAGCGGCTGGGGCTTCCTGGCCGACCATCGGACCTCGCGCACTGGCCGCAGGTCCACGATGCCGAACGGAAGGGCTGGAGCCTGTGGTTTGAAACGCACGATGTGCCCGAGCGGATGGCAGCGCGCGGCCCGTCCTTCGATGACAGCGGGCTCCTGCTAAAGGCGATCCTTGCTGGCCAGGGTGCAGGACTTCTGCCGGCAGCTCTGGTTGAAGACGAACTGCGAGATGGCCGCTTGGTCCAATTGTCTCCTGCCGTGAATATGGAGGACTTTGCTAGGCATGATCTAACCCTCGGTCTCTGGCGTCGCGACTGCGAAATTTCGCGAGGGTTTCCGAGAAGGTGATTGC
>NZ_JAJSRC010000069.1:0-2492 GCF_021283245.1 Pseudomonas sp. NMI760_13
GGCGATGTCACCGAAGACCAGCAGCCGGCCTTCACCGTCAAGGTCAGCCAGAAACTGGACCACGACCTGACCGTGACTCTGTCGAATGGCGACAAAGTCGTCATTCCAGCCGGTCAGACCGAAGCCGAGTACAAGGCGAAAGCCCAAGGTGATGACGTCTTCAAAGACGGTGACACCCTGACCGTCGGCATCACCGATGCCGCCGTCGACGGCAAGGCCTTCGAGAATCTGGAACTGGGTGGCAACGCCTCCGTTCAGATCACCGACACAGTAAGCGAGGTCGTTGCGACCCTGACTGCCGACAAGACCACTGTGTCCGAAGGCGGCCAGATCACCTACACCGTCACCCTGACCAACGCCCAGGGTCTGCCGGTCAACGGCCATAACGGCCTGACCTTCACCCTGACCGATGGCACCAAGGTCACCATCCCGGCCGGCAGCGCCAGCGGCACCTTCACCATCACTGCACCGGACGATGTGTTCGTTGGTGGTCAACCGACCATCACCAACAAACTGGAAAGCGTGACTGGTGCCGACAACTTCGAAAAACTGACCCTGGGTCAGGACGAAGTGAAAACCTCCATCACTGACGAACCGGGCACCGGCACTCCAGGTACCGACAACCAGGGCGACAAGGTCACCGTCACCATCGTCGGCAAGGGCGATGTCACCGAAGACCAGCAGCCGGCCTTCACCGTCAAGGTCAGCCAGAAACTGGACCACGACCTGACCGTGACCCTGTCCAACGGCGACAAGGTCGTCATTCCGGCCGGTCAGACCGAGGCCGAGTACAAGGCGAAAGCCCAAGGTGATGACGTCTTCAAAGACGGTGACACCCTGACCGTCGGCATCACCGATGCCGCCGTCGACGGCAAGGCCTTCGAGAATCTGGAACTGGGCGGCAACGCCTCGGTGCAGATCACCGACACCATCAGCGAGGTCGTTGCGACCCTGACTGCGGACAAGACCACCGTGTCCGAAGGCGGACAGATCACTTACACCGTCACCCTGACCAACGCCCAGGGTCTGCCGGTCAACGGCCACAATGGCCTGACCTTCACCCTGACCGATGGCACCAAGGTCACCATCCCGGCCGGTAGCGCCAGCGGTACCTTCACAATCACCGCACCAGACGACGTATTCGTCGGTGGCCAACCTTCGATCGTCAACAAGATCGAGGGTGTCAGTGGCGCCGACAACTTCGAGAAGCTCACTCTGGGTGACAACACCGTCACCACGAGCGTGACCGATGAGCCAGGCACTGGCACGCCAGGCACCGACAACCAGGGCGACAAGGTCTCGGTCACCATCGTTGGCAACGGCAACGTCACCGAAGACCAGCAGCCGTCGTTCACCGTCAAGGTCAGCCAGAAGCTCGACCAGGACCTGACCGTGACCCTGAGCAATGGCGCCAAGGTAGTGATCCCGGCCGGCCAGACCCAGGTCGAGTACAAGGCCGCGGCCCAGGGCGACGATGTATTCAAGGATGGCAGCTCGCTGACCGTCGGCATCACCGACGCCGCGGTCACCGGCAAGACCTTCGAGAATCTGGAACTGGGCGGCAACGCCACCGTGCAGATCACCGACACCATCAGCGAAGTCGTGGCCACCTTGTCCGCCGACAAGACCACCGTGTCCGAGGGCGGCCAGATCACCTACACCGTGACCCTGACCAACGCCCAGGGCCTGTCGGTCACCGGCCACAACGGCCTGACCTTTACCCTCAGCGACGGCACCAAGGTCAGCATCCCGGCCGGCAGCGCCAGCGGTACCGCCATCATCACGGCGCCTGACGACGTCTTCGTTGGCGGCCAGGCCACCATCAGCAACAAGATCACCGGCGTCACCGGTGCCGACAACTTCGAGAAACTGACCCTGGGTCAGAACGAAGTGCAAACCTCCGTGACCGACGAGCCGGGCACTGGTACTCCAGGCACCGACAACCAGGGCGACAAGGTGTCCGTCACCATCGTCGGCAACGGCGATGTCAACGAGGCCCAGCAGCCGTCGTTCACCGTCAAGGTCAGCCAGAAGCTTGGCTACGACCTGACCGTCACCCTGTCCAACGGCGACAAGGTGGTGATCCCGGCAGGTCAGACCCAGACCGAGTACAAGGCCGCCGCACAGGGCGACGACGTGTTCAAGGACGGCAGCTCGCTGACCGTCGGTATCACCGATGCCACGGTTCCGGGCCATACCTTCGAGAACCTGGAACTGGGTGGCAACGCCACCGTGCAGATCACCGACACCATCAGTGAAGTCGTGGCCACCTTGTCCGCCGACAAGACCACCGTTTCCGAGGGCGGCCAGATCACCTACACCGTGACCCTGACCAACGCCCAGGGCCTGTCGGTCACCGGCCACAACGGCCTGACCTTCACCCTCACCGACGGCACCAAGGTCACCATCCCGGCGGGCAGCGCCAGCGGCACCTTCACCATCAATGCGCCAGACGACGTATTCGTCGGTGGTCAGCCGACCATCAGCAACAA